>NZ_CP016085.2 GCF_001676785.2 Brachyspira hyodysenteriae ATCC 27164
TTATACCTTTACTTATAGCAACACTTGCTGTAGAATGTGTTGGTTCTATTCCAATACATGGAATATCTTTCATTTTAAAATATTGCAATAAATATCCATCATTACTAGCTATTTCTGTAACCAATGATTTATTGGTTAATCCTAATCTTGGTATAATATCATCAACATATGTTTTAGCATGTTCTAACCATGTCTTAGAATATGAACTAAAATATGCATAATTAGAATTAAAAATTTCATTACTCTTTTTATATTCATCTATTTGAACTAAAAAACATTTATCACATACATATATTTTTAATGGATATAACACTTCTGGTTCATTTAATTCTTTATCTATTAAGAATGAATTAGATGGAGGAGAATTATATAAGTTTATAAACTCATATTTTAATTCATTATTACAATGTCTACATTTCATATATTAAATCCTACTATTAAAATTAGGCATATTTTTATCTTTTTCACTTATGGTAATATTATATTTAAAAGGCCAACTTATATTAAAAAATGGATCTTCCCAATTAAATCCTATAGAGGCTTCTGGTACAAAAGAAGTATCCATAAAATAACAAACTATAGTATTATCTTCTAAAGTTTGAAATCCATGAGCTAAATATGGTGAAATATATATCATTTTTCCATCATTTTCATATAATTCTATATTAAATTTTTCTCCAAAAGTAGGAGAATCCTTCCTAATATCTGCTATAACATCAAATATTTTACCTTTTATACATCTTACTAATTTTATTTCACCATATGGATAATTTTGATAATGCATACCTCTTACTGTATATTTTTTATTATTATAACTAATACTAGATTGCTTAATGTTAAAATCTAAATGATACTTTTTTAAAGTATCATTACAAAATATTCTTAAAAAATAACCTCTTTCATCTTCAAAAGAATTATTTTTTAATAAATACAATCCTTCTATATTTGTTTTTTCTATAGTCATAATATTAATTTCCTTCAGATTTATTTTTCCCACTCAGGAGCAAATTGCTGATTTATTTGTATAAAAGATAATTCATTATTCCAATTAGCATGAGAAGATTGAAAACATCTTTTACATTCATCACACATATTATCTTGGTCATTAACATTTTTTCTAAACTCTTGGAATTCTTTTCCATTCCACATATCATCAAAATTATCATAATTTTCAAAGTTTAAAAATTTAACCGCAGTAGATTGACAAGGACGTACCCAACCATCAGAGGCTAAGAAAAAATCTCTCCAAGCTACAAAACAGTCTTTATGATATTTATTTTCTGCTATATCTTCACCCTGAATGTAAGGAAGTTTTAATTTAATATTTAATTTTTTAGCTAATTCTTCAGATTCATTAAATATTTTTATTACTTTATCCTGCTTGTTATATAAAGTTTCATTTAATAAATTATTTGTAAAAACAGTTAAATACACGCCTTTAACTTCTTCAAGTCCTATATCTGAAGTTAATTCTATTAATTGAGGTAATTCTTCTATATTCGAATCCATTAATGCCATAACAAAATTCATATAAGGATAATTTACACCTCTGTTTTTTCTTTCTTTAACTATATCTCTTATATTTTTTACTATAAGATTAAAATTACCCCCAAATCTTATTCTATCATTAGTTTCTGCTTTTGCTCCATCTAAACTAATTGCCATAATATCAACTTGATAATCAAATAAGGCATTTTTTATTTTGTCTAATCTCATACCATTAGTAACAAAATATTTTCTTACAGGAAAATTATTTAAATATTCTAATATTTCTATGAAATTTGGATGCATAGTAGGTTCTCCCCATCCAAAAAGAGTAACCTCTTCTATTGTGTCCAATAATTTTTCCATTTTTTTTAAATAATCTAATTTAAAAACTGTTGGTGCAAACTCAGCTTCATCTCGTCCGCACATTATACATCTCAAATTACAGGCATTTGTAAGTTCCAAAACTAATCTTTGAGGATAAGATTTAAGTATTATAGCTTTTTTATCCATTTCTTCTTTATTAAGTTTTGTATTATTTATTTGTTTTTCTGTAAGTGTTCTAGTTTGTAATAGTTCTTTAGTTTTTGATCTTAAAATCATTTTATATCCTTTTAATTATTACCATACTTTCCATGGAGCATTTCCTTTAGACCATATTTCTTCTAATAAATATTTATCTCTTTGTGTATCCATGCATTGCCAAAATCCATCATGTTTAAAAGCCATAAGTTCTTTATCTTTGGCTAAATTTCTTAAAGGTTCTTTTTCAAAAATAGTTGAATCATCATTTAAATAATTAAATATTTTTTTATTTAAAATAAAAAAACCGCCGTTAATGTATGCATTATCTCCTCTTGGTTTTTCTATAAAATTTGTTATCATATCATCTTTATTGATACTTATAGCTCCCCATCTAGCTGGAGGAAATACAGCTCCCATTGTAGCTATTTTACCATGTTTTTTATGAAATTCTAATTCTTTTAATATGTCAATATTAGATACTCCATCACCATAAGTAAGAAAAAAACTTTCTTCATCTTTTAATAAATGCTCGGCTCTTTTTATTCTTCCTCCTGTCATAGAATTTTCTCCAGTATCTATTAAATCTATACTCCAATTTTCCATATCAGCATGATTTTTCTTTTCCAAAAAACTTGAAGTGTTTTTTGAAAAATCTATTTTCATATCATATAAATGCATCCTATAATTATTGAAGAACTCTTTTATCATATAGCCTTTATATCCTAGTAATACAACAAAATCATTTATTCCAAAATGAGAATAGTATTTCATTATATGCCATATAATAGGACGACCTCCAATTTCTACTAGGGGTTTAGGTCTTACTATTGTCTCTTCACCTAACCTTGTTCCAAGTCCACCAGCTAAAATTACTAATTTCATAAAAAACCTTTAAATTAAATTATTTTCTTTCATATATTCAAAAATTATTTGTCTTATACCACTAGATAAGGCTAATCCTTTTTCATTTTTAAAATGATTTTCTAGTATTTTTTTGTGATCTTCATTTATTTTTATTACAATAGTGCTTTCTAATTTCTTATTATTAGATATTTTATCACTGTCCTTAAATAAATTTGAATTTTGTACTTGTTCTAATAAAGTATTATTACTTTTATTTATAGGCATATTATGCTCCTATTATATCATTTGCTATTTTATTTAATTCTTCTATTGTAGTGCTTTTAGGATAGTATTCATAAATTGTTTGATTGTATTTTTGGCTGTCAGCTATTTTTCTGTCCTGTCCTACTTTGTATATATTGTATTTTTTTAAATCTTGAAGAATGTTTAAATATTGTTTATGTGTTTCAAATGATTTATTAATTAAATTTATTATAATTTTATTATATTTTATATTTTTTCTATAAGACTTATTTATTTTTTGAAGTTCATTATAAAATAATTCGATACCATCAAAAGAAAAGTATTCAGGTGTTATTGGTGTAATAACTTCATTTATTGCTAGAAGTATACATCTTTCTAATTGACTTATAGAAGGACTTAAATCATATATTGCATATTCAAATCCTAGTTTTTGTAATTCTGTGTTTAAATCTTCAAATATAAAAGGCTCTTGAAAAAGTTTTGTTTCAGCATAATTTTTTAATAAACTATCTTTTGATTTTGTAGGTATAATATATAAATTGTCTTTTATTTTTTTTATAGCATTTCCTAAAGGTATTCCTTGCAGACAGTCTGCTAATTCGTAATCAGCTTTCTCTTTTAAAAACCAATTACTTGTATTTGCTTGTATATCACAGTCTATTATTATAGTTTTTGCTGTTTGGCTTATTTTATATGCTATATTTCCTGAAAGTGTAGTTTTTCCTACTCCTCCTTTTAATATATGAAAAGCTATAGATTTTAACATGTCTTCCTTAAATTAAAAAAGTATTAGTTTATTATATATTTTTAATATAATATATAATATATATAATATAATGTTATATATTTTTAATCAATACTTATTATAAATTTGTTTTAAATTTTTAATAAATGTTAAATTTAAATAAATTTATAATAAATAGGGAAACCTTACAAAATGGATTACTGATTCAATATAACGTTACAAAATAGACTACTAAACGTTTCAAAACAAACTATAAAACGTTACAAAATAAACTACAAATTCTTTATAACGTTACAAAATAAACTACTAATTTATGAAATTAATGATTAATGCACAGATCGATTTTAAGACTATCTTTTTTAATTTTAGGTATAAATACTAGTGTATTTTATTATGATTTTTTATATTGTATAACTATATTATACAATATAATATAGTTAATATATATTATATAATAAATGTATTACTTTTTATATATAATATAATACTTTAATTTATCAATTCAAAGTTAGGTATATTGGTTTTTTCTCTGTGAAGCGATACTATAATGCTGTCGCTTTTTATTTTTAAAGCATAAGGTAAAACATTGATTTTATCTATTAATCCGTCTTTAGCCATTTGATTAAATAATTCTAAACCTTTCTTTATGAAATTATAAGCTTTACTTTTATCTTTTAGAAATATACTATCCCCTTTTAATTGAGTGTTTTGTCTGAAACATTTTTTTATAATATCTTTAAAATCATATTCTATTTCATGACTTCTTCCATTATCATGAAGACATAAATATAAAAATAACTGCCTATAATTAATAGATTTTCCAAAATTACCATATTTAGTAAATTTAGGATTATCTTTATATCTATTAATGCTATGCACTATTTTTGCCTGCAATTGTGAAGGGATTCTTATATATCCTTCAGTTCCCTTACTTCCAAATAAACAATTCCAAATAGGCTTCAAAAACTCTATAGCATAATAATAAACTTCTCCATTTATATTTTTCAAGTTCTGTATTTGACTATTCATATCTTTATTAATTATGCTGAACCTTATGGCATCTGTATGTATTGAATGTTTGGCATCCAATGGGTATATTTTAGGTTTAACAGGCATTCCATCTTTATCTATTTTATTAAGAGTCCTATAAACATCTACTTCAAGTATTTTTCTTTGTTCCTGAAATTCCCCCAAAGTTGCATTGAAAAAGCTTTCTTTTGAAGTATATATTAAATAATGAGTTTCTAAATTATTATTAGCCCTATGTATGTATTTATCATTTTTATAAAAAGTACACATATAATTAATAAAATCTATAACATAAGGATAAGCACCGTTTAAATTGAAATATTCATCCTTCAAAATACCTAATTTTTTTTCTATTTCTAATCTTTGCATTTCTGAAAGATCATATTTAGTAAAAGTTTCAGCTTTTGCAATTAATCTAGGAGCATTAATAGGGCTATTAATAAATTTCTTTTTTGATATATTTTTATTCATAATAAGTGCCTTTTACCTTATTAATAATATATCAAAAAAAATAATTTTTGTCAAAATGAAATGCTGTATATATAATATATTACAATATTATACTTTATTGTATTAATATTATATAATATATATAAAAAGTATAATATTGTTATAATAATATTATACTTTATTAAAATATGAAATTATCAATACTCTCTTCGCTGTAAGATTCTTCTATATAATTATTATCAATATTTTCTTCTTTATTTTGAATAAAAGAAGATGCATGATAAATATTAAATTTGCTGAATCTGTATTCATTTCTTAAACTGGTAAATATTTTATTTTTTTCACCGTCTTTGTTTTTTACAATATATAATTTAGTATTATAGCTTTCCTGATTATTAATGCTTTCTAAATTTATACATAAATCAGATATATTTTCTATTTCGCTTGTCTCTCTATATCTTATTAATGTATTAATATTAGTTTCTTTTGATCTGTTAAATTGGCTTAAAAGTATCATCATACAATTTAATTTTTTTTGTATATCTTTTAAATATGAACAAACTTTATTTAATCCCTCACGTAAATTACTGCTGTCATGATCTATAATTTGTAAATAATCTATGACTACAATGATTCTAGGTTCTTTAATATTTAATTTGCTTGAAGCATTTTGTTTTAATTTAAGCAATTGATTATGTAGATTATATATATTTAATTTTTCAAATATAGCAATACGGCTGCTAAATAATATACTTAGAAGATCATTTTTATGTTTATTAATTAATTTTATAAAATCAGTATTATTTTTCTTTTTATTATTAGATATTAATTGTAATATCATTTTTTTTGTTAAAAATGCTTTACTATCATCTAAAGAATAGAAAGCAAGTATAGTATTATCATTTTTTTGAAGTATTTCTAAAGCAAGCTGACTTACAAAAGATGTTTTTCCTACAGAACTTTCAGCTCCTATTGTAATTAAATAGTCTTTTAAAAAGTCTTTTAATACTTCAAATGAGGTATCTTCTAAATTATATGGTTTTGTATTTACTATTGTATTTATTAAATATTCTATTGTGTTATCATTTAATATATTTTCTTCTATATTTAGATTATCTTCATTTAGAATACTGAATTCTTTTAAAATATTTTTTATTTCAAGTATAGAATTATCTATATTACTTTTATTTATTTCATTTAATTTTTCTCTAAGCGAATTAATAAGTTCATTTTTTAAATAATCTTCTTTATCTACAATTAAGTCTTTGTCAATCAAATTAATTCTCCGTATTTTTTTATATATTCTTCTTCAGTTAATTTTTTTTTATCTTCTGTAAGTAAATATAAAGTTCTTTCAAAATCATTTGATTTTTTTATATATTTTAATTCATTTTTTGTAAAAATGTAATAGTCTAAAATACAGATTTTATCATTTTTTAATTCTAAGTATTTGTATTCTATATTATTAATATTGAATTTTTTGACTTGAGATTTTATTAATAATTCATTAATGTCTTTTACTTCTTTATCATCAGAAAAATTACTTATTAAAAATGTTCCTTTATAATTATTGAAATTATATATATCTTTAATTAATTTTTTTCCTGCTTTATCATTGTCTGAAAAGCTGTATATATTATATTTTTCTAAAATAGGGTAATCTCTTAATATATTAATTTTTGTAGCTCCGGATAAAGCAATAGCATTGTATCCTAAACGTTCTAATGATAGGCAGTCTATAACACCTTCGCATATAATAATATCTTTTATATCTCCAATCTTGTCTATATTATAAATAGAATCATTAGCATTTTTATTAAATAAATATTTAGGTTTTATATCTTCATCTATAGTTCTGCCTTGAATAGAATTGATAGTTTCACCATCTATATTAAAATATGGTATAATAAGCCTATGTTTATAATGGAATAAATATAAATTATTATATTCTTTGCTTTTTGATATTATTCCGCTGTTTATTAAATCTTTTTCATTATATACTTCTAATAATTTTTTTATTATTAAGAATTGTTCTTTTTTATCTTTAGGTATATTTTTTATTTTATGTTCTATTACTTGATTTTTAGTTATGCATCTTTTTTCTAAATATTGAAAAGCTTCTTCATTATTAAGTAAATCTACAAAAGTTTTATATATATTAGAATAATCGATCTTAAATTTATCATTTGTGATTTCTTTTTTTATATTTGATTTATTTATATATTGATAATTATTTCCTGTTATAAAATTAATAGCTTCATTAAAGCTGCAATGTAAAACTTCTTGAACTAATTTTATATTATCTCCGCTAGCTCCGCAGCTGAAGCAATGATAATAATTATCTTTTATATTAAAAGATAGGCTAGGATTTGTATCATTATGAAAAGGACATATTGCTTTATTATTTCTATCTATTTCAAAACCAAGACGTTTTGCTATATCAATTATAGAATAATATCTTTTTATATCATCTATTTTATTCATTTAATTTGACTTTTTATTTTTATTTATCGATATTTTTATGATATTATATATATCAAAATTTTATTAGATCTTTTATAGATAATTCATCATGAATATAAAAATCGCTAGTTATAGCAGTAGAGCTATGACCTAAATATTTACTTACAGCCTTTAGACTTTTATTGTCTTTTATAAGTAATTCAGTAGCAAAACTATGTCTTAAGGTATGTGGATGCACTTGTCTTGTTCCTAATGCTTTAAGGCCCGCAGTATTAACAATTTTGTATATATATTGTCTTGTGAAGGCTCTTTTATTTTTAGTTTCAAATAAATATATTTTACTGTTGAATGTATTTATTATTTTATAATATAATTCTATTTTTAATTTTATTTTTCTTTCTTTATTTCCTTTACCAATAACTGATACTGACATATATGTTATATTATCTTCAATAGTTTTTTTGCAGTCTTTTTTCTTTATATTAATAAGTTCAGATACTCTTAAACCTGTTGCATAAAGTGTTTGTATGATTAGTTTATTTTTTTCATTAGATAATTTCATCATTTGATTAATTGTATCTTTAGAAACTATTTTTTCTTTTGTGATTGTTTTATCTGGTTTGGTTACTTTTATCTCTGAGAAAGCAGTATCTATTATAGCTTTTTTATTTAAATCTTTTATTTTATGTTTAATTAATTTTTTTAAAGCTGCCTTGTAAATTGCAATTGTAGAATTTGATTTAGTTTTTTTATTTTCTTTTAAAAACTTTATAATATTCTCATAAGTTAGAGAGTCATTGCTTTTATAATATTGTCTGATGACATTAGTATATGCTTGACCAAATACAATTTCTAAATCTAGTATCTGTCTTTTAGTTAACATAAGTTTATTATTCATAGTCAAATTATACTTTTTTTGCATATTTTTTCAATATTATCTTTAATATAAAATATATACAAAAGATAAGTTATGTATATATTTTTTTATTATAAATGATTTTGAATTAGTCTAGATGTTAATATAATTTATTAAAAAAGATAATAATATATAATGATATGTTTTTATATTTTAATTTATATATTGTAATTTATTTATTTTGTAATATAGTATATTATATATGTATTCTTTACATATTAGGTCTGGTCTGGTCTGGTCTGGTCTGGTCTGGTCTGGTCTGGTCTGGTCTTATAAATTTATTTTTGAAATTTTCTCTTAATTTTTTTATAGGTATCCACCAAGATATACTATTAATTAATTTATTATGTTTATCTATTATATTTTCTATTTTAGAAATATGTATTTGATTTTTGGAATAAAAATTATTTTTTTGGTTTTTATAATATTGTTTTTCATAATTAATAATATTATTTTCTATGTTAAAGATTATATAATTTGAATATTCTATATCAAATTTATCCTTCATATATTGCTTTAAATTATTTAACCTAATGTATGACATATCTAAATCAAAATAATTATAATAATCATTTCTGTTATCTATTAATTTATTCATAAAAAATTTATTTATATAACCATCATATTCTATAACAGATATTTTTTTTATTATATTTAATAATTCTTGTTTCTTTATTTTTATATATCCGATATTGTCATATTCATTTGTATTAAAATTATAAAATTGATTTTTTTCTCCATTAAACATATTAAATATACAATAACTTCCAGAATAATATTTACCACTTATAATATCATTAAATACTATTATGATTTCTTCTTTCATAAATGGAAATAAGTATATTAAATAAATGAATACTAGAGGATTAGAATTTTCTTTTGTAAAAAAGATAAAATCTATATTTTTTATATTAAAAGAATTATCTATATCTAAAGGAGACTGTTCTATATATAATGTAAATAGTTTTTTTTCATTTTCTGTTAAATTTTTTAATTCTATTCCAACTATATCTCTTTCATTATTTTCAAAACATAATAAATTAAAACAGTTATTATTGTCTGCTGAATATTTTAATAGAGTATGAGTTTCTAAACCGTCTAGCAAGCCTATTTGACATATATTCTTTATATTATTTTTTTCAATTAAGTCTAGTATATATATCATATTATTTTTTGATATATATGTTTTTATATTATTATATTCTTCATAAATTATGTTGCAGTATTTTTCACAAATATTTTTATAGAAATATTCTTTTTTCAAATTATAAATATTGTCTGTATCTATAAATATTTTATTTTCATTTTTTATAAATTTAAAAGCTACTTTTGCAAATTTTCCTAATGAAGATATTATATGCTTACATTTAGTCATTAAATAAAAATCTATATATTCAGGATTATCTTCTATAATTTCAAAATTAATATTATTATTTTGAAAAATTGGTATTAAATTATTTTTTATATATTTTTTATTATTAGAAAATATATAAAATTTTATATTTTTATTTTCTAAAGTATTATTTAAATATTTTATTGATGTATATATATAGTCTAAAGAAGCATTATTCTTTCTTCCATCTATTTTTAACGCATACATATAATCTCCTCGTCTTATATGTATAGCAACACTTTCAAAAGATGACATGTCATTTAATATGTTTTTATGTTTTTCATTTAATAAATTAATAAAATATTTGTCAAGATTGAAAAAAGAAGAAATATTAATATGTCCATAGTAAAATAAAGTATGTCCAACATATGGTCCAACATATATATGTTTATTGGATTTTAATATTTTATCTATATTTTCATATCTACCATCTATAAAAATAGACTTTAAAGCTATATCTATTTCTTTTTTTGTAGCTATTTCAAAATTAAAGTCATTAAATATATTTAGTACTTCCAGGTTACGTTTTTCTATTCCCAAATAATCTGTATTTTCATAAACAGAAAACCATGATATATCTAATTTTACATTTTTTTTATATTTTTCTCTAATATATATTGCTGTAGCAAAATTTATGAGTTGATCTGTAAATCCTGTTGTAATTGAACATATAACATATTTATCATTCATATTTTATACCAATTTATTTGTGTATAAATATTATATATTATAAATACTATAATATCAATTGTATTGTAAATCATTTAGTTTCATTATATTTCTAATAAAAAATTAAAATCTTTATAGTCAGTTTCTATGTATGAATCTTTAATTGGTTTGTCTATTGATATAGTTAGAAAATTAAAAAATTTATATACGGTTTGATATTTACCTGATGGTGAATATCTGGTAAATAAGGAGAAAATTTTTTCATGAATAAATGTTTTTTTATATGGTTTATATTTTTGAAATAAATATTTAATTTGTTCTTTATCAGCAACTCTATTTAAATGATTAACTATTAATTTTATATCGTAATTATTTTTTATTATTTTTATAATATTTGTTAGTTCATCTATATTTAAAGGAACAGTTACTTTTTTTTCTAGTACATGTTTTTTTAAAAAAGGATATCCTTCTTCTATTAGAGCTAATGGATTAAAGTATGGTCTGTTAAATTCTCCATTATCATTAAATAAGCCTTTTAATTCTATATTATTATCAAGCATTAGTTTTGAAAGTCCAAATTCATATTTTTTTATGATATCCATTTTATCTTCTTCTTTTTTTATATCATAAATAAAATCATTAAAGAAATCTTTATTAAATATGTTTTTGTTTATGTATATAAAAAAGCTAGTTATATAATTATGATTTGCTATTTTTAAATCTTTACTAATAGATATGCCTCCAAAATCATAATCATTCATTTTATTTATTATGTTTTCCAAATCAAATAAAGGTCCATAGCAAGAATCATTACAAAGTATTAAATAATCATAATTTTGAAGTATATTATTTTCTTTGGCATATAGATATCCTCTTTTATATGATCCGAAATCATATTCTTCATGCCTTCCATTTATGATATGTATGCAGTAATCATTAATTTTTTTTAATTCATTATCTGACATATTGCAATCTGATACATAGATTATATCAGATATTTTTTTTAATTCTTTAATATAATATACAACATAATCATCAATTATATTGTCTTTGTCATATCCTGCAAATACGGCTAATCTTTTCATATATCTATTTATTTAGACGAGTAGTTTAACTCAATCCATTTTTTATATTCTCCGCTTTTAATATTATCTATCCATTGTTTGTTATTTAAATACCAATCTATAGTTATATCAATGGCTGTATTGAAATCGTATTTTCTTTCCCATCCTAATTCTTTTTTTATTTTATCGCAGTTTATAGCATATCTTCTGTCATGACCGGCTCTGTCTTTTACAAATTTGATTAATTTTTTATAATAATCTTTTTCTTTATTCATTTTAGCAGATAATTTCTCACATAAAATATTTACCATATCAATATTAGTAATCTCGTTTTCTCCGCCGATATTGTAGGTCTCTCCTACCCTGCCTTTATGTATTATATCAATTACTGCATTATTATGATCTTCAACAAATATCCAATCTCTTATATTTTTTCCATCTCCATAAACAGGAAGATCTTTTTCTTCTACTATATTAGAAATCATTAAAGGTATTAATTTTTCAGGGAATTGATAAGGGCCATAATTGTTGCTGCAATTAGATATTGTAACAGGCAGATTATAAGTATGATAATATGCTTTTACAATATGATCACTTGAAGCTTTTGATGATGAGTAAGGACTTCTAGGATCATAAGGAGTAGTTTCATAAAAATAACCTGTTTCACCTAAAGATCCGTAAACTTCGTCTGTACTTATATGATGAAATAGTTTATTTTCTTTATTATTTTCCCATAATTTACGAGCAGCTTCTAATAAAATAAAAGTTCCCATTATATTAGTTTCAAGAAAATCTTTTGGTCCGTATATTGAACGGTCAACATGACTTTCTGCAGCAAAATGCACTATACAATCAGGATTATATTTTGAAAATATTTCATTTATTTTTTTATCATCACAAATATTAACTTTTTCAAAGAAATATCTATCTTTATATTTTTTTTCTATATCTATTAAATTTTCTCTGTTTCCTGCATAAGTTAAGGCATCTATATTTATAATATTGCCTTTATAATCAGATTTTTCTAATATGTATCTTATAAAGTTTGATCCTATAAAACCGCATCCGCCAGTAACTAAAATATTATTAAAATTTCTCATTATTTTATAATTCCTATTTAATTAAATTAATTAAGTATTTACCATATTCTGAGTTTTTCAATTTTGATGCAGTCTCTTCTATTTTTGAAGCATCAATCCATTTATTATTATAAGCTATTTCTTCTAAACAAGCTATCTGCATACCTTCGATATTTTCTACAGCAGATACAAATTGAGAAGCCTGAAGAAGACTATCTCTTGTACCGGTATCAAGCCAAGCAAATCCGCGTCCTAGTACTTCAACTTTAAGTTTTTTGTTTTCTAAATATACTTTATTAACATCTGTTATTTCAAGCTCCCCTCTTGCAGAAGGCTTAATATTTTTTGAAATATTAACTACATCATTATCATAAAAATAAAGACCTGTAACAGCATAATTAGACTTTGGATTTTTAGGTTTTTCTTCTATAGATAAAGCATTATAGTCTTTATCTATTTCAACTATACCGAAACGTTCAGGATCTTTTACTTGATAAGCAAATATAACAGCCCCATTATCTATCTTAGCACTTTTTTCTAATACAGAAGAAAAGCTTTGTCCAAAAAATATATTATCACCTAATATCATAGAAACATTATCTTTTCCTATAAAACTTTCTCCTATTATAAATGCTTCTGCAAGTCCATTAGGTGCTTTTTGCACAGCATATTCAATATTGCATCCCCATTGACTTCCGTCTTTTAATAATTTTTTAAAAAGCGGTGTATCATTTTCTGTAGATATTACAAGTATATCTTTAATTTTTGAAAGCATTAAAACTGATAATGGATAATATACCATTGGTTTATCGTATATTGGCAAAAGCTGTTTTGATATAACATTTGTCATTGGATAAAGTCTTGTTCCGCTTCCGCCTGCTAATACGATTCCTTTCATACTAATAAACTCCAAAAATTATTTATTTTTTTGATATATGTTAAAAAAACTATTTAAGCTATCTTCATAATTATATATTTTAACATATCTTTTTATTTTTTCTACAGATAAAACACTGTATTTAGGTCTTTTAGCTTTGGTTGGATATTCTTCTGTAGTACATGGATTTACTTTGCAATCATTATTTATAATATTATACTCTTTTCCTTTATTATATATAGTTTTAGCAAAATCATACCATGATATATTACCTTCATTAGTATAATGATAAAGTCCGTAATCAAAATTGTTATTTTTTATAATATCATATATTACCATAGCAACATCTTCTGTATATGTAGGAGATCCAAATTGATCATTAACTACTTTTATGCTTTCTTTACTATTCATCAAATTAATCATAGTATATACAAAATTTTTTCCATAAATTCCATATAGCCAAGATACTCTAATAACTATTGCTTTATTATAAAATAAAGCATATTTTTCACCCTCTAATTTACTTTTGCCGTAAATATTTATTGGATTAGTTTTATCTTCTTCATTGTATGGTTTGTTATTTTCTCCATCAAATACATAATCAGTAGAAAAATGAATTAAATCTGCATTTATATTAGAAGCTATTTCTGTTATATTTTTTACACCTTCTCCATTAACTTTATAGCAAATATCTTTTTCATCTTCTGCTAAATCTACTTTTGTATATGCAGAACAATTTATTATTGTTTTAATATTTTTATCTTTTATAAAGTTATTAAGTATATCAATATTAGTAATATCTATATTAGAAGCTGTTGAAGTATATTCTATATTATTTTTATTGAATGCTTTGAGTATATCTTGAGCAAGCATTCCATTTTTACCAATTACCCAAATCATAAAAATTATTCACCAATCCAATTTCCATCTAATGAAAAATATTTTTTATTTTTGTCAAACTCTGGTAATTTTAAATCTTTATCAGATACTAATACATCTTTAGTATCGCAAGTCCAATCTATATTAATATTTTTATCATTATATATTATACCACCCTCTTCTTCAGGGTGATAAAAGTCAGAACATTTATAAGCAAAAACAGCTGATTCGCTTAAAACAATAAATCCATGTGCAAAACCTTTAGGAATAAAGAACTGCTTTTTATTTTCTTCTGTTAATAAAACACCATAATATTTTCCAAAAGTTGGAGAATCATTTCTCAAATCTACTGCAACATCAAATACTTTACCTTCTAATACTCTAACCAATTTAGCCTGACAATATTTTTTCTGATAATGAAGTCCTCTTAATACATTTTTTGTTGATTTAGATTGATTATCTTGTACAAATTTTTCTTTGATTCCAGCTTCAAAAAAATCTTTCTCAGAATATGTTTCTAGGAAATAACCTCTTGAATCTCCAAAGATACGAGGTTCTGCTATAAAAAGTCCGTTTATATCAAGTTTTTTAAATGTAAAAGGCATAATATTCTCATTTTACAGTAATAATAGTTTTTCCATATAAATTTACTAATTCATCATTGTTTTTTATAGCATAGTCAAGTGGTTTTGTCAAGTATTTATTATAAAAAACATTATTAAGGTATTTTTTATCCTCATCAAAATATTTTATAAAAGTATTATCTCTTATATATTTTTCTATTTTATCATCATTATCAATATTTTTCATTTTATGAGAAAAATTTTCTACTTTAGAATTTTTTATATCATTATATTCTAGTAAATAAAAAGAATCATCATATTGAAAATTATGTTTAATATTTCCAAAATGTACCCAAAACATCCCTAAAATTATTCTATTATGAGGAGTTTGATTTACTTCAAATATTTCATTCATAAAATATTTATTAGAATAAGATGCTTGATACAGCACATGATCAAAACGTCCGCCATTCATAGGCCAATATATATCTAAATATAATTTATTATTATGTAATATTAGATTGAATCCTGCAAGATCATAACTGATATTTTTATCTGAATGTCTTTTCCTAGATAATAAAATGAAATCATCTAATGATAATATATTTTCATCACCATTATAAATATAATTTTTATCTTTATTGAAATACTTTCTAATACAATATGTTCTAAATTTATTTCGTAATTTTTTGATAGGTATGCACCAAGCTATTTTATTTATTAATAATAATTTATTTATATTATTGCTTAATTTTATTTGATTTATATCTAATATTAATAATTCTCTTAATTTTAATAATTTATCTGTGAAATAAATTTGATCAGCATCTATTTTAACATAATATTTGTATTTTATTTTAATTAGTCCATAATTGTAATAATTATCTAAATAGTGTATTTGTGAATATTTTGTATTATACTCATCTTTATTGTATCTTATAATATTAGGTTTATAATGAAATAGTTTAATTTTTTCAGGATATTTTTTTTCGTAGTTTTTTAATATTTCTTCTGTGTTATCTGAAGATGTGTTATAAGTTATTATAAGTTCATCTAAAAAGTCTATGCATGAATCAATGCATTCAGCTAAACTCATAGCTTCATCTTTAACTCTTAAATGTCCTGATATTCCTAGTGGTCTTTCATTATCTAAAATTTTCAAGTCATCTTCAAGAACCAAATATTCTGATATATCATATTCTCTATTTTTGCATTGACTGCATTCACATTTATTCATTTTATACCTTTTATTTAAATAACTTATCATTATTATACAATATTAATGCAATTATTAATAGTATCATAAAATATAAATCTTTTATACAATTAAATATAAGCATATCATAATTGGAATATAATAGTATTTTTATTATTTATAGATCAATTATTTAAAAAATGAAATAAAAAAACTATGCTGCAATTGGGTATTGCAACATAGGTTGTAATTTCTTATATTTTGTATTATTATAAAGTAATATGTAATCGCTACATATGTAAATATTAGGTCTGGTCTGGTCTGGTCTGGTCTGGTCTGGTCTGGTCTGGTCTGGTCTGGTCTTACTTTGTGTTTAAATACTATTTTTATACCTAATATGGTCAATATAAAATATTCTTTGTTAGAAGTAAAACTTAATATATCTATATTAAAAATAGTAAATAAATTAAACTTTTTAGAATAAAGTTTAATTTTTTCTTCTAATGGTTTTAATTTATTGTAATCTTTTTCTATATCTATGTATTGTTTAACTATAGGTTCTAAATTAGCAGCCTGATTAACTAAAGTATCTCTATCTATAAAATTATATTCTAATTTTTTTTCTTTAGGCAGTTCTAATGATTCTCCAAATTTATAATCCCATTCTTGAGGATAAAATTTAGCAGTACCATTTTGATGATAAAAAGTTAGTTCTCCTATTATTGGTTTATCTTTTATGATATAAAAATCTACTCTTACATGTATAAAATTTTTAGAGATTTTTTCTGAGATATATAATATTTCATCAATACAATATGGTTTTTCTATTATTGGTTTATAAATAGGATGATATATTTGTATATCTAATTTTTCCCAATTTCTATTGTATACACTTCTTAAATACTTTGCATTTACCCCAAATATTTTTGCATTATGGTCTACAATAATATAATTAGCTATTCCATTAAAACAAAATACTCTATAATCAACTAAATTAGAATCTATTTGCTCTATATATTTTTCACATGTTATTTTAGGTTTTATATTTTTGTAGCACCATTCATAATAATAATAATAATGATTAGAAGTAGGTTTCATCCAATATTCTAATTTATTTTTAGTTTCTTCTATATTTAATGTAGATTTATCTTTTACTATAATATTTTGACCGCTACCCCAATTAACTTTTAGTACAAATTGATTAGGTAATGAATCAAAATCTATATCTTCTACTCTATCCCATACTCCTATTAATGGTACTAAATATTCTTCACCTATTTTTTCTTTTACATAATCTCTAACTAAGTATTTATCAGCACATATAGTCATTAAAGGATCATGATAGTATAGTTTCAGCCATTGCAGCTTTTCATTAAATGTTTTTGGGTTTTCTAAATTAAGTTCATATCCTAAAGCATTTTTAAATTGCTCTTTAATTATTTTTTCTTTAAATCTGATATTTTCTTCTGGTGTCATATTTTTTATTCCTCAAAATGCAATAAAAAAACCTATGCTGCAATTGGGTATTGCAACATAGGTTGTAATTTCTTATATTTTGTATTATTATAAAGTAATATGTAATCGCTACATATGTAAATATTAGGTCTGGTCTGGTCTGGTCTGGTCTGGTCTGGTCTGGTCTTACTTTATGTTTAAATACTATTTTTATACCTAATATGGTGAATATAAAATATTCTTTGTTAGAAGTAAAACTTAATATATCTATATTAAAAATAGTAAATAAATTAAACTTTTTAGAATAAAGTTTAATTTTTTCCTCTAATGGTTTTAATTTATTGTAATTTTCTTCTAAATCTCTATATTGTTTAACTATAGGTTCTAAATTAGCAGCCTGATTAATTAAAGTTTCTCTGTCTATAAAATCATATTCTATTTTTTTATTTTTGGGTATTGTCATTATGTTTCCAAGTTTTATATCCCATTCTTCAGGTTCAAATTTTGCTATTCCTGCATCAGAATAAAATGTATACTCACTAAAATATATTTTTTCATTTATTTGATAGAAATCAATTCTTATGAAATATGGAAAATCTTTAGATATTTTTTTAGCAATATCAATCATCAAATTTAATGCTTCTGGTTTTTTTAAATCATAATCAAAATTTTGATAATTCTGTTTTAAAATTAATTTATTCCAATTTAAATCATAATAATTAATTTTTTCATCTGGTGTTTTGTCATTAATAATTACCTGAAATAGATATGGTTCACTATTAAAACAAAATGTTTTATATACTGTTAAGTTATTTAAATTTTCATCCATAACATATTTTTCAGCTAATATTTTAGGTTTTATATTTTTATAAGGCCATTCATATATATAATAATAATGGTTGGAAGTAGGTTTCATCCAATATTCTAATTTATTTTTAATTTCTTCTATATTTAATGTAGATTTATCTTTTACTATAATATTTTGTCCGCTACCCCAATTAACTTTCAGTACAAATTGATTGGGTAATGAATCAAAATTAATATCTTCTACTCTATCCCAAACTCCTATTAAAGGTATTAAATATTCTTCTCCGATAGTTTCTTTAATATATTCTCTAACAGCATATTTATCAGCACATTTAGTCATTAAAGGATCATGATAATATAGTTTCAGCCATTGTAATTTTTCATTAAATGTTTTTGGATTTTCTAAATTAGGTTCATATCCAACATGTGATTTAAATATATTTTTAGTAATAGTTTCCCTGAATTTTATATTTTCTTCTGGTGTCATAAATATCCTTATTTATTTTTTAATATACCAATCTACAAATTTTTTTATACCATTTTCAAAACTTGTAGAAGGATTATAGTTTAAAAGATTTCTTGCTTTTGTAATATCTGCTACTGTTTTGTCTACATCTCCTTTTTGCATTTCCATTCTATTAATAATGGCTTTTTTTCCTAGTACAGTTTCTATAGTTTTTATCATTCTTTCTAAATTAATAGGCTCTCCTCCGCCTAAATTAATTATTTCATAATTTGTTTTATTATATTCAATTGCTGAAATTATTCCTGATACTATATCTTCAATATATGTATAGTCACGCATAGTAGAACCATCTCCGAATACAGGTATAGGATTATTTTCAAGTATTAGTTTAGTGAATTTTGATATTGCTAAGTCAGGTCTCTGTCTTTTTCCATATACTGTAAAAAATCTTAATGCTATAACTTTTATATTATAGAGCTTATGATAAGTGTAACATAATTCTTCACATGCTTTTTTAGTCATTGCATAAGGTGATATAGGTTCGCTTACATTTAATGTTTCTTTAAATATATTTTCTTTTGAATTACCATAAACACTGCTTGATGATGCATATACTAATTTTTGTATTTTGTGATTTTTCATGCATTCTAATATATTTAGAGTAGCTACTATATTATTATCTATATAAAGTTTAGGATTTTCTATAGAAGGTCTTACTCCTCCATATCCTGCTAAATGTATTACATTGTCTATTTTATTATTTTCAAATATTTTTTTTAATTCTAAAGTATTTAATAAATCTATATTGTAGAAGATGAAATTTTTATTATTAATATTATTTTTTATATTATTTTGTTTTATTAAAGGATCATAAAAATCATTTAAATTGTCTATTCCTATAACAGTATGATCTTTATTTTGTAATAATTCATCTAATAGATTAGATCCTATAAATCCAGCAACTCCAGTTAATAATATATTCATATTCCTACTATTTTTTTACCTTCCTCTATTAATGTACTGTCTGATTTTTTATGGTCAAAAAATTTAAAATTATTTGTATCAAATCTAATAGGTACTTCAGTTAAATATTTTAATTCTTTATTATGCTTCCATAATACATAAGACAGACTTAATTGATCTCTTTTAGAGTAATTTTTTACCCAATACCACCAATCTTCCATTATAGAAATAATTTCCTTGTTATTATGTTTTCTATATATACAATTGTTTTCAGAAAGCCCATAATGCTCAGGAAAGTTATCTTCTTTAAAAATTTTTATTTGTTTTTCTATAATAGAAATGTCATCTATATTATTTTTAGATACAAAATCGGATTCTTCATATAAGCAATCCCGTATAAAATGTTTTGAAATGGATATATCTGTATCTTGCATTGCTTCTATACATTTAAATAAATAACTTGTTTTTATATCTATATTAGAATCTATATAAATACTTTCTTCATAATTATTTAAAATTACATGAGGATGGAATTTATGCCATCTATTATTTCTTGTATTGTCTAATTCTTCAAAAGCAAGAGGTTTTATTATCCAGTTACCGTATGTTTTTTTTTCTATTAGAATATTGTCATCAGTAAAACAAATATAATCCCAATCATTATTTATATATGAATGTATAATAAGATTATCATATCCATTAGTAATGCATGTATAAATTGCTTTTTTATTTAAAGATTTATTTTCTTTTATTTCAATTATTTCTTTTTTTAGGGAATTGATAGAATGTTCTATATACTTTAATTCTTCTAATTGATGCTTTATGTTGTTTTGTTCTTCTATTAAATGAGATAAAAAATTTCTTATAGCATCTCTTTTTTTTCTAAATGGTATGAACCATACTAATTTATTTATTAGTTCTTTTTGTATATCTGTCATTTTATTATTATATATCACATAATATTATTTTTCTATATATTTTAATAAAAAATTAAAATTTTTATATGATGTAAAAGATATAAATTCTGGTACATTTATTGTAATTTTAATCTTATTAAAAAATATAAGTATTAATTGATATTTTTGATAAAGAGAATACATAGAAGATACATTAAATAATTTTTTATGAATAATACTACAATTGAATACTTTAAACCTTCTAAGTGTTAAAGATTTATTATCTGACATTGTTCTGTTTAAATGATTAATAATCATTTTTACATTGTATTTATCTTTTATAAAAGAAACTAAATTTATTAAATCTTTAAGATATATTCTTTTAAGAGGTATTTCTTTAAAAAAAGCTATTTTTAAAAAAGGAAAACCATTACTTATTGCTAATAAAGGATTATCAACTACTACATTATTATCATCATTTGTATTAGCTTTTATAGAAGAGTCTAAAAAATACTTTATAATTAAATTATGTTCTTTTAGTAGAATACCAAATCCTATCTCATACTTGTTAATAATAAGCCTTTTATCATTTTCTTTTTTTATAGAATAAATGAACTCTTTAAAATAATTTTGAATAAATACTTCTTTTTTTATAGAAATGAAATAGCTTTGTAAATGTTCTTTATAATTTTCATCTTCTAAATATTTAAATATTCCCCATATATCAGATTGAGCAGTTTCTATATTATTGACTATCTTATTAAGATTAAATAAAGGGCCATAAACAGAATCATTGCAAAGTATCAAATAATCATAATTTTGTAATAAGTTATTTTGTTTAGCGTAAATATACCCTCTTTTATATGATCCAAAATCATATTCTTCATGACGTCCATTGATAATATGAATACAATAATCAGATATTTTATTTAATTCATTATCATTCATATTACAGTCAGATACATAAATAATATCTGCTACTTTTTTTAATTTTTCAATATAAAAAACAACATAATCATCTATAATGTTATCTTTATCATAACCAGCAAATAATGCCAATATTTTCATTTTTTATCCTATTTCTTTATTCTCAAAGTGATTTTTAATCCGAATAAAATTATTACCAAATTTGGTCCATATAAATAAAGATTAAATAAGGAAAAAGAACCTATTTCAAATATATTAAATATATTACGTTTTACACGTATATCATAATCTATAAATATATCTTTAAATTTTCCTTTGTCTAAATATTTTTTTATATAGTATTTATCTGCTGTTTCATCATATAAAGCGAAAGTATTATTAATGTAACTATTGTTATTGATATAAAATTTAAATTTGTAATTAGATTGTTCACAAATAATGCCAATTATTCTTTCAATAGCATGTGCTATTGTACCTGTGTTTGGAATTGGTTCCGGAGGAAAATCAGTATATTTTAAATTTAAATCAAATAAAGGTTTTAATACTTTAGGTCTATACCATAACATACTTCCAACTGGAAATACAAAGTTCTCTGGTTTAGGTTCAAAATTAATGTTTAATTTCTTTAATAATAATTTGATATGATACATATCATCTTTATCTATATCTAATATGTAAGGGAATAAATGATAATAAATATGAGGAGATATAATACCTATATTGTCATCTAAAATAAAATTACTTAATATATTATTAATAGCTTCTTCGCTAATTAAATTTTCTATTAAATACTCTCCCCATTCATTAATACTGTCACAATGCAAAGATTTTTTTGTATGTAAATGACAGAATAAATCATAATTATTTTGAATATTATTGCACTCTATAATCCAAGGAGCTATATCTCTGCCTATATTTTCTACTATAAAAATAGTAATATTTTTTAATTTTGGTAATTTGTTAAAGGCATTTAAACATATATCTTTATTTTCTTCTTTACTTGTAGTTATAAATAAATCAAATTCTATAGGGCTATCTTTTAAATATTTCATAAACATATCTATCATATCAATATAATATAGATGTATATGTATACCTATTTTTAACTTTTTAATTTCTTCTGTATAATTTTTTTTAATTAAATAATTTTTATCAGCAAATTTTGTATTGTACTTCATATTCTTTCTTTCAAAATAATTAATTTTTAGAATTGTATAATTTATCTCTAAATTTTATTCTCCAGCTTTTAAAAGGTATCCACCAAGCTATTTTATCTACAACTTTTCTTATTGAAAATAATTCTTTTTTATATTCCATTAATTGTAAGCTTAAAATATCGTATTTTATTAAAGTTCTTAAATAAATATCTTTATCTAATGTTAAATATTCATTTTGTATATTAGGAATTTTTATATAACTTCCCCACTCTAAGTCATATTTTTTGTTATTTATTGGATGTAATAATTCCTCTGAATAAAAGTCAAATTTATCAAAATAAAATTTTTCATTATTACCAATAAAATCTACAGAAACAAAAATATGAAATTCATTAGATAACTTTTCAGCTATATTTATCATTTCTTTTAAATATGGTGGTTTTTCTATATATTCTATATTAGTAAATTCTTGAATTATATCTAATTTATCCCATTCTAAATTATAAAAATTAGCATATGCATTATTATTTTGTTTTGATATAACTTTAATAACAGATGGTTTAGAATTAAAACAAAATATTTTATAATGAATTCCTTGATCATATATGTGATATTCATCTTTATATATTAATAAACGAGGTTTAATATATTTATACTGCCATTCTAAACTACTAAAATATTTACTATTTTCAAAATTCATTAAATGAAGTAATTGTATATAATTAATATTCTTATTAAAATATATTTTTGTATCATTTATTATAGAGCATAATAGTGTATTATTATCTAATTTATCCAAATCTAAATTAGATAAAATTTCAATTTCATTATTATATACTCCTAATAAAGGCATTAATAATTGATTATCTATTTTATCTTTTAAACATTCTCTAACTGTATATTTATCGCTATATTTAAGTATTTTTTCTGTTTGATAATTTAATTTTAGCCAAATAAGTTTTTCAATAAAAGTTTGCACTTCTAAAAACTCTAAAGGATAATTATATTCTTCTCTATATTTTTGATCTAAAATATTTTGTTTTTTTTCTATGTTTTTTCTAATTTCAGGATATTCCATATTAATATAAAGAATATCCTTAGAAATAGTTCTATCAATATTTTTTTGCATGTTATCAAAACATTCTTTAGGTATAATATTTTTTAATTTTAAATAATCTTTAATATTTTCGATAAGAAGATAATTCTTTGTAAATAATGTTTTCCTTACAAAAGGATATCCTTTTTCAATCATTTCCACAAATGCTGGTTTTACAGGTTCATATTTTGTATAATTTGGATCAATATCATCAAACATACCTTCTAATTTAAATCCTAAATTTTTCAATATTTGAGAAAACTTAATTTCACCATATACAACAGCATCAGATTTATTTTCTAATTTATCCAAATTAATTAAATGTTCATATATCTCTTTCGATAAAAAAGCTTTCTTTGGCATAGCTAAAAATGTACCTTGAATATGTTCATTTTCTGTATTAACCATAGCTTTTGTAAAACCATAGCATATATTTTCTTTTTTTTCTTTTTCTATCATATAAGGTTCTATATCAAAAAAAGGTCCGTATATAGAATCACCAATTATTATTAACCAATCATATTGTTCTAATACATGATTCTTGTATGCATATTCATAAGCTATTTTTATACTTTTCTCTCCTTTTCCTCCATGACTTCCTATAAAGTGTTTTAACACTAATTTTTCTACTTTTTTATATTCTTCTATTGGTAAGTTATTATTGGATACTAATATTATATCAGATAATTTATTCATATATTTTAACCAATATATAACGTAATCATCTATTATATTATCTTTATCATAATGGGCAAATATAGTAAGACGTTTCATTAGATACCCTCTAAAATATTTGCATATTATACCATTTTTTATATTTATTTTCAATTTTTATAAATTAATTTTATGTTAAGTGTAATATATTAAACTTTAATATAATTTATATACTTCATTTATTACTAAAAGCTGATATTCATTTTCTATTTCTTTATTAGGTAAATAAGATTATTTCTACATATTAAAAAATATGATGTATATGTAATACAGTTTATACTATTATAGGACATTAATTAATTATTCAATCTATAGTATGAAAAAAGTACATAAAAACCTAACATATAAAAATTAAAATTGTTGTTTAAACTTAATTTAGGTAATACTTGATTTTTATAAAATATAATAACTTATTCTGTTATAACTTTGATATATTTATCCATGTTATCCATTTTTTCAAGCATTTCATCCATAGATGAAAATTTTAATATTGCTGTACCTATAGTTCCACCGGAATTATCAAAAGATAAAATCTTATCATTTATTTTAGATAAAATATTATACTCTATAATATTATTTTCTCTAAGCTTGTCAGATATTTTTACTTCTTTTAATATACCATTATTTTTACTATGTATCATAAAACATGACCAATATCCATTTACTTCTTTCATTTGTAAATCATTGCAATTTTCACCTAAAGAAGCCTTTATTGTATATTCTGCTGTATCTACATTTGTAGCATATTTTATAACTTCAGCTATTAAATTCCCTCCATTTCTAGGACCTAGTTCCATTAGTATAACTTCATCATTTTCATTGACTCTAACATCAAAATTATAAGCTCCAGTTTTCATATTCAATAAATCAAGTAATTTTTGAGTTTCTTTATCTACCTTATGGCAAGTATATTCACTTATAGGTTTATATGGAAAACTTTCCCCTATTGGAACAATTGAATTTGGATTAAAATGTTCATTAGCAAAACACCTAAATACTAATTTTCCATTTACAGAAAAACCATCCCCAGCTATTTGATATCCATTTTTTTCTACATATTCTTCAATAATAAATCTATTATTACGTGAAAATGATAGTGCATATTTTATTTTTTCTTCTAAGTCTTCTTTATTTACAACTTTAGAAACACCTTTGCTCCCTGCCGAATCTACAGGTTTAACCATAACTGGTTTTTTAAATATATCCCAATCATTTATAGCTTTATATATATTAGTAGAAGTATATCCTTTAGCTTTAGGACAATTAAATCCATTATCTAATAAAAATTTTCTAAATAAATCTTTATTAGTTAATATCTCTACTGATTTTAGAGGCTGTCCTGGGAGTCCCATTTTTTCAGCTACATAGGAAGCTGTAACAGCTGCTGTATCAGCTGCATAGCAAACTATACCATCTATTTTTAGTTCTTTAGCTAATTTTAATACCGCTTCTTTATCCAAAGCACTTACTTCATGATATTCATCAGCAAATTTATGTCCTGGATTATTAGGATTATAATCACATGTTATTGTATAATGACCTAATCTTTTACATGCTTTTATAGAATTAATTTGAAAATGTGTACCACCTAATAATAATACTTTTTTCATAAAATTATCCTTGTTTTATATATTTTTTAAGTAATTCTTTTCTATACTTATCTATATTGTCTATTGCTTCATACTTTACAAGCTCACAGTTTTTGCATACTTCATTATTTACATTTGTTCTACCATTTTTCTAAAAACTCTTTTTGAAGGCTATATAAGTTATCTCCATTCCATACATCTACAATATTATCCGTATTAGCATTTCCTATAATAATTTCTCTTTTCCAATCTGCACAGCACGGAGAGATTTCTCCACTGGAGTGTATAACTATATTATAAAAAATAAAAGGACATATATTTTTATCTACTAATTCTTGATTGAATAAACCTCTATTTTTATTTGCTTCTATACTTTTAAATTCAAAATCTGGCCATATGTTACCAAAAGATTCTATAAAAATTTGATCTGATATATCATAAAAAGTATTATAAAAAATTTCTTTTTCATTTTCTGTTAAATTATCTCCAAATATTTTTATATAGACCTTACATTGTTTTCTATTTTTATAGAAGAAAGTTATATCATTAACCAATTTATTAAAATCTACACTAACATTTGATATTTCTTTATATTGTTGTTCATTAATACCTTCTATAGAAATACAAATTTGATCTAATCCAGAATTTATAATTTTTAAACTTAGCTCATTTTTTAACAAAAATGCATTAGTTGTGAATTCTATATGGTTAAATTTTTTTGAATCTTTTGCATACTTTATCATATTAGGTAATTCTGGATTTAATAAAGGTTCTCCATGTTCATATAATCTAAGAGCTTTTATATCGTTTTTAAATCCAGATATATCATCTACTATTTTTTTGAATAATTCAAAATTCATATTTCCATAATGCCTTCCCCTAGTGTTTTTCATAAGCTCCACATCCCCAGTTGGACAGAAGTTACATTTAAAATTACATTTATCTGATGGTTCTATAACTATAACAAATGGAGTATTTAATGGTATTACTGTTTCTAAAGGAGTTCTATTCTTAGGATCAGTTTCAATTTTTGGCTTTATTTTGTTTTTATTCATGATTTATTTTCCTATATTATTTTTTATAAAATACGATAATAATTATGCTGCTATTCTAACAGGTTCTGTTCTGTTCTGTTCTGTTCTGTTCTGTTCTGTTCTGTTCTGTAAGAAAGCTATATCATTTTTTAAATTTAATTCTTGAACTTGATTCAAAATACCTTCATAATATAAATCTGGCAAAATTAATATTATTGCTTCTTTATCTGTTATATCATCAGGATTAATAATCTTATTATTAAAAATAATTTTTCCATGTTTTTTAGATGCTGTATCTACTATATGAACAATATTAAGTTTTTTTAATTTTGGAAGTATAGGTAATATACTTAACCCTATTCCCCATAATATTACTTTTTTTTGAGATTTTTCTAGTTCATTTATTAATTCATAATTTATATTATTATATGATTCATTTATAAATTTTTTGAAATCATATATAATCTTTTGGTTAGAGTCAAAGTCTATCTTTTTTAAGATAACATATATTTCTTTTTCCTTATCAAAATAAGAGTCACCAAATTCCATTATTTCTAAATTATATTCTAATGCTAGATATGTAAATGCTCTTTTTGAAAAATGGTTAATATGTTCAATAGATAAACAATGTCTTTCTTTATAATAGGGTATATATGGAGTTTTTATATATACAATTCCATTTTCATTTAAACAATCTATAACATTTTTTATTAAAATTTTTAAATTAAATATATGTTCTATAACATCTGATAATATAATCAGATCAAATTTTTTATTAAAAAGATTATTAACATCAAATATATTACCATTTATATAATCTATTTTATCTTTATATCTATTGCTATTGATAGCATTAGACACATCTATGCCATGAAGATTATTATAACCTTTATCATATAATTTTGACAGTAAATATCCTGCACCACATGCTATATCCAATATACTAGAATCTTGATTTATATATTTACTTAATATTTGTACTGTTTTATCTAAACAATTGTAATGTTCAATTATATTAGTTCTTGTATAAGAATAATCATATAGTGAATTATTTTTATAGTAATTATCAAATTCTTTTTGAGAAGAAAACATATCATTATATACTAATGAACATTTTTTACATAAAACAAAATCAATATTTTCAGGTAAATCATTAATTGTTCTATTATAGATATAATGTAGAGAATGTATTAAATCAACATCTTCATTATGACACAATGGACATTTTCTTTTTGCTATCATATTCACTCCTATTTTATTAATGAATCTAATATGGAATCCAATTCATTATTAAATCTTCTTCTAATATTTTTTTCAAACATCCAATTGATAGTATCCCTGATTCCTTTTTTGAAAGAAATACTTTGTTTCCAATTTTTAGCAATACTTTTTATTTTTGAATTATCAAAAATATTACAATATATTCTTTCTGACATTACACCATTGCCGAAACAGGCAGAATTTTTTAAATTGTCAGATATAGAAATATTAATATTTATCAAATCATTTGCTGGTATGTGTATGAAATCTGTATTTTTTATATTTAAAGCTTCTAGTAAATATTTACTTATATCAATCCAAGTTAATAATTCATCACCAGATATATTAATTTCTTCTCCAATTAAATCATAATTACATACTAAATAATTAAATGCTTTTGCAAAATCTTTAGAATGCATCATAGTACATAAACTAGTACCATCACCTGCTATTAAAATAGGCTTACCATCTAAACATCTTTGTGGAACTGTGAAACAATTATGACCAACTGAAACAGGTATTATAGTATCATAAGTGTTTGCTGGTCTTACTATTGTTATTGGAAAACCATAATTTTTATATGCCTCTATAAATGTATTTTCTGCTTTAATTTTATTATACGCATAAGAATATTTTGAGTTTATATCTTTTGGAGAATTTTCTTTATAAGGTAAATATTTTGTTTCTTTTTTGTATACAGAAACAGTACTTATAAATATAAATTGTTTAGTATTATTTTTAAATAAGTTTAAATCATTTTTTGCATGTTCTTCATTGTAACATATAAAATCTATTACGCAATCAAAAATTATATTATTAATTGTTTTTTTAGTATTTTCTATATTCCTTATATCTGATTTTAGTTTTATAATATTTGGTTGTATTTCTCTTCTTGTTAATAAAGTTTCTTCCCTATTTAATATATATACTTCATGACCAGAATTTATAGATTCTTGTACACAATGCCAACTTATATTTCCATTTCCACCTATATATAAAATTTTTTTCATTGATATTCCTTAAAATAAAAGCAGCTGCCTAAACTAAGTTTAGGCAGCTGCTTGACTTTTATAAAATAATAAATTAATATATAAATCTATATTAGAACTGTTCTGTTCTGTTCTGTTCTGTTCTGTTCTGTTCTGTTCTGTTCTGTTCTGTTCTGTTGCAGGTATTCCGTATACTATTTTATTATCATTTATATCTTTTGTTACCACAGCACCCGCACCTACTATTACATTTTTTCCTATTTTTATTCTAGGTAAAATTGTAGCACCTGAGCCTATAAAGCTATAATCTCCAACTTCTATACAACCACTTAAAGTTGCATTAGGAGCTATATGAACACCTTTTCCTATATTACATTCATGATCTATAGAAGCCGATGTATTAATAATTGAATATTTACCTATTGTAACTCTTGGCATAATTGTAGCATTTGGAAGTATTTGAACGCCGTCCATTATACATGATGATTTAGAAATATAAGCATTTTTAGATATAATACTAATAGACTTAAATCCTAAGTTCAATAACATTTCTGATATACTAACTCTATCTTTTCCGTTAGTTCCACCTATAGCAACTGAAAAGTATTTATTTTTGAAAGCTAGTAAATTATCTTTATTATAAAATATAGGTATATTATCAAATGGTGATTTTACTTTTTTATTTCTATCAAAAAAAGCAACTATGTTTAGTCCCATATCAGATATTATTTCTTCTAAGACTATAGCCTGTCCAGTAGCTCCCCATATTATAATATCTTTCATGATTATCCTTATAAAACTTTTTTAATACAATTAACTACCCTATTAATATCATCTTCAGTTATATCATGATAACAAGGAAGATTTATAGCCCTATTATAAATAGAATATGAAACAGATGTATGTTCTTTAAGTATTATTTTTTTGGCATCTATACTATCTTTGAATATTAATGATAAAGGCCAGAAAAATACTCTTCCGTCAATATTATTATTTTTAAATTCTTCTAACAATTTATCTCTATTAAAATTTATTTTTTCATCAAATATAGCAGTAGTCATCCAATAACCATTCTTACAATCATTTGGAGTATAGTTCAATTTTAATGGTAATCCTTGTAATTTTTCTTTATATAAATTAAATATTTCTATTTTTCTATTAATTAATTCATCTAATCTTTCCATTTGAGCACAGCCTATAGCTGCTTGTATATTTGACATTTTATATTTAAAACCTATAACATCAGACCAAAATTGTTTATTTTGATTTTTATTTCTTCCATGATTAGACAATGTTAATACTTTATTATATAATCCATCATCATTAGTAGCAAACATTCCACCTTCACCAGTGGTTAAGGTTTTTGCACCATGAAAAGAAAATGTTGAAAATACCCCCATAGAACCAGCAACTTTATTTTTATAAATTGAACCTAAAGCTTCTGCGGAGTCTTCTATCACTGGTATATTATATTTTTTGGATATATTTAAAAGTTCATCCATATTACATAAATTACCATAAAGATGTACAGCTATAATAGCTTTTGTTTTTTCTGTTATAGTTTCTTCTACTTTCTTAGGATTAATACACCAATCATCCACATTTACATCAACAAGTACAGGAGTAGCTCCCAAATATGTTACTGGAGCAATAGAAGCAACCCAAGTTATATCAGGGGCTATTACTTCATCTCCAGGTCCAATTCCTAAAGCTGAAAGTCCCATGTGTAAAGCACCTGTACAACTGGAAGTGGCTATTGTATATTTAACATTTAAATATTCTCTGAATTTGTTTTCAAATTTATATATATATTCATAACATTTATTTCCCCAACCATTAGTAGCAGCATCTGTAGCATAATCTATTTCTTTTTGAGTTATAGAAGGCTTTGAATAATAAATTTGACCTAATTGCATATATAATATTCCAATCATAAATCTTAAATTATATTATATTTTATAATAATATAAATGTCAATTGTTAAAAATATTTATATTCTAATTTTTATTAAATTATTCTAAAACCAAATTTGGAATTGCTGTAATAAACTTACAATTCCATTCTCTAACGTACGAAAGTTGTTTTATAATCTCTTCCTTCAGATTCCAAGGTAATATTAAAATATAATCAGGCTTATATTTTAAAATATTATCTTCAGATAATATTGGTATGTGACTTAAAGGCATATATTTACCTTGTTTATGTGGAGATAAATCAACAACAATATCTATTAAATCTGATTTTATTCCGCAATAATTTAATAATGTATTCCCCTTAGCAGCAGCTCCATAAGCTATAACTTTTTTATTTTCTCTTTTAGCTTTCAATAAAAAGTCTAATAATTCAAATTTTATTTCTTGAACTCTTGATTCAAAATTACTATATCCTTCTATTTTATCAAGTTTGAATTTTTTTTCTTTATTAATTAAATATTCCACACTATTGCTAATTTTAATATTATTATTATTTTTATGAGAAATAAATATCCTTAAGCTTCCACCATGTGTTTTTAATTCTTTAACATCATATATTTTTAAATCAAATTTTTCAAAAATAGTCTTTACTGCTATTAAAGATAAATATGAAAAATGTTCATGATATATAGTATCAAATTGATTTTCATTAATTAAATTTAGTAGATGAGGAAATTCAAAAGTTGCTGTACCATTCTCTTTTAATAAATTTTTCACTCCCATAACGAAATTATTAATATCAGGAACATGGGCAAGCACGTTATTCCCTAATATCAAATCGGATTTTTGTAATTTTTTAGATAATTCAAAAGAAAAAAAATCTTCTATAACAT